>NZ_JBEYVW010000008.1:0-32819 GCF_040644175.1 Streptomyces sp. NPDC047017
GTCGACCTCCCGCCCACGGTCGACCTCCCGCACACGTTCGTGCTCCTGCAGCCGTTCGACCTCCCGCCCCCGGTCGACCTCCCGCCCCCGGTCGACCTCCCGCCCCCGGCCGACCTCCCGCCCCCGGCCGACCTCCCGCCCCCTTCCGACCCCCCACCCCCATCCGACCCCCCGACAGCCCCCCGCACCACCCACCGCCCCCACCGCCCCCCGCGCCGCCCCCACCGCCCCCCGCGCCGGGCCCACCGCCCCCCGCGCCGGGCCCACCGCCCCCCGCGCCGGACCCGCCGGACCCGCCGGCCCCGCCGGACCCGCCGAGCAGCGCTCCTCCTCGTCCTCGCTCTCCTCATTCCGCTGCTCGCCGCCGAGGCGGCCCTGCGGGTGAACTACTCGGGGGAGCCGGCCGATGGGACGTACACCAGGGGGCGGGACGCCATCTGGCTGGGGCACGCCTGGGTGGACGGGCGCAAGTCGGACGCCGATGTCACGGCTCTCGCCCGGCGGCTGCGCGGCACCGGCATCCGTGATCTGTACGTGCACGCGGGCCCGCTGGAGGACGACGGGACGCTGCCCGCGTCGGCGTACCGCGGGGCGGGGCGGCTGATACCGGCCGTGCACCGGGCGCTGCCGGGGGTGCGGGTGCAGGCGTGGCTGGGCGACACGCTGGCCACCGAGAGCCCGGACGGGCTGCGGCTGGAGCGGCCCGGGACGCGGGCGGCCGTGGTCGCCGCCACCCGGGCGGTGCTGGCCGCCGGTTTCGAGGGCGCCCACTTCGACCTGGAGCCGCTGCACTCCGGCGACCGCGACTACCTGGGCCTGCTCGACGACCTGCGCGAGGTCACCCGCGCCCGCCACGCCGCGCTGTCCGTCGCCGCGCACCAGATCGACCCGCTCCCGGCGTTCCACTCCGTGTGGGGCACCCTCACCGGTCACCCCAAGTGGTGGTCGCAGGCGTACTTCGGGGAGGTCGCCCGCCGGGTCGACCAGATCGCGGTGATGTCGTACGACACCATGCAGCCCACGCAGAGCCTGTACGGCGGGTACGTCGCCGAGCAGACTGCGCTCGCCCTGGAGGTCACCCCGCCCGCCACCGACTTGCTGATGGGCCTGCCGTTCTTCCACGAGAACCGGTTCGGCCACTGGTCGCGCGCCGAGACCGTGCCGGCCGCCGTGCGCGGGGTGCGGCTCGGCCTGTCCCGCACGGACGCGGACCGCGCCCGCTTCGGTGTCGCCCTCTACGTCGACTTCGCCGCCACCGAGGCCGACTGGAGCGCGTACCGGGACGGCTGGGCGCGCGCTGCTCCGCACGGGTGACCTTGCGGGGGTCCGCCGCCGTGTCGCCTCCGGGTGGCGAACCCTTTCCTCTTCAGTGGGCCGTAGATCTGATCAGCTCCAAAATACCGCCAAATGGGGACAAAGTGACCCTGTGTCCCCACCGGGTCGCCCCCCGTGACCACTGGCGGGAGCGGCCCCTCGGAGGTAGCACAGATGTCGTACGACGGTGTCGGGCCCCGCGCGGTCATGCGCTCGGTCGCCTTCCTGACCGCGGGCGCCCTCACGGTGCCCCTGCTGGCCGGCTGCGGCTCGGACGACGACGGCGGCAGACCGCTGGCCGGGCAGGACATCGCGCCCGCCGCCCGCACGTCGGTCGCCGAGGGGGGCACCCTGCGCTGGGCCGTGGACGCCATGCCGCAGACGCTGAACACCTTCCAGGCCGACGCCGACGCGGGCACCACCCGCATCGCCCAGGCCGTGCTGCCCGCCATGTTCCGCATCGACGCGAGCGGGCGCCCGCAGCGCGACGCCGACTACCTCGACTCCGCCCGGGTGGTGGACACCGAGCCCCAGCAGGTCGTCGTCTACCGGCTCAACCAGCAGGCCGTCTGGAGCGACGGCCGCGAGATCGGCGCCGCCGACTTCGCCGCCCAGTGGCGCGCCCTGTCCGGCAAGGACTCCGCCTACTGGACCGCCCGCAACGCCGGCTACGACCGGATCGAGAAGGTGGAGCGCGGCGCCAACGACCTGGAGGTGCGCGTCACCTTCGCCCGCCCCTACGCCGACTGGCAGTCGCTGTTCTCGCCGCTGTACCCCAAGGACGTCACCGGCACCGCGAACTCCTTCAACGACGACGCCCGCAAGAAGCTCAAGGTCAGCGCCGGGCCGTTCGCCGTGCAGAAGATCGACACCAAGGAAAAGGACGTCGTCCTGGCCCGCAACCCCCGCTGGTGGGGCCACCCGGCCAAGCTCGACGCGATCGTGCTGCACGAGGTGCCCCGCGACAAGCGGGCCGCCGCGCTCGCCGACGGCACCGTGGACGTGGCCGACGTCGACCCCTCCGACGCCGACCGGATCGGCCTCGCCGACGGCGCCCGGGGCGGCTCGCCCTTCCAGGGCGGCGGGCGCACCGCGGCCAAGGCGCTGCGCTCCTGGGCGCTGGTGCACGGCTCCGACGAGAAGGCCGCCGCCCGCGAACGGCGCGCCCTGAGCAAGAGCCGCGGCACCCTCACCACCTACCTGCGGCAGCAGGAGGCGCTGCGCGGCTTCCGGGTCCGCAAGTCGCTGGAACCCGCCTTCACCCAGCTCGCCCTCAACGGCGCCGGCGGCCCGCTCGCCGACGAACGGGTCCGGCACGCGGTCGCGCACGCCCTGAACCGCCAGCAACTCGCCGAGATCGTCCTCAAGCCCCTCGGCCTGCCCGCCACCCCGGTCGGCAGCCACCTCGCCCTGTCCGGCCAGGCCGCCTACGCCGACAACAGCGATGCCCTCGGCGGCCAGGACACCGCCCAGGCCCGGGCCCTGCTCGCGGACGCCGGCTGGGTGCCAGGACCGGTCAAGGAGCAGAAGAAGGGCGACAAGGCGGCCGGCGCCGAGCGGGACAAGGACGAGGACGGCGCGCAGGACGGCTCGGGCGACGGCACCTACATCGTCGGTGTCAACGACGACGTCGAGCACAACGGGGACGGCAAGAGCGGCGGCCACGACAGGCCGGCCGGGCGGGAGGGCGCCGGACGGCACGCGGGCGACGGCAGCGGCCCCCAGCAGCTCGCCCAGGACGGCCGGCCCTACGCGCAGGAGCTGAAGCAGGGCGGCGCCCCCGGCGCGTACGCCCCCAAGGGCACCGCCGCGCCGGCCGGCGCGGTGAGCGGACCGCTGGCCAAGGACGGCAAGCCGCTCACGCTCCGTTTCGTCCTGCCCTCCGGGACCGGCTCCGACACGCTGCGCAAGGTCGCCGACCGGATCACCGCCATGCTGGCGAAGGTCGGCATCGCCACCGAGATCACCAAGGTCTCCGACGACAGCTACTTCCGGGACCACATCGCCTCCGGCCAGTACGACCTGGCCCTGTACTCGTGGCCCGCCACCGCCTACCCGGCCACCGACGCCCGGCCCGTCTACGCCAAGCCCGTCCCGGCCGCCGACGGCTCCCTGAACGTCCAGCAGAACTACACCCGGGTCGGCACCGATCAGGTCGACCAGCTCTTCGACCAGGCCATCGCCACCCTGGACGAGGGCGAGGAACGCGATCTGGTCCGCAAGGCGGACTCCCGGATCTGGGCGAGCGCCGGCTCGATCCCGCTCTACCAGCGCCCCCAGCTCGTCGCCGCCCGCGACACCCTCGCCAACGTGGGCGCCTTCGGCTTCCAAACGCCCCTCTACGAGGACATGGGCTTCCTGAAGAAGGGCGCCAAGGCGGCGGCGGGCCCGGCGTCCTAGCCCCTCGCCCGCAAGGCGACGGGAGGGGGCCACGAGGGCGCGACGAGGGGGGCCGGACCGTGCCGGAACAGCCCGGCAGGCCCCCGCTCCGGCGCACCCGTACCATGGGGTGAGGCCGTGGCGTGTTCAGCCCGGCAGGGCGCGCGTGCCGAGGACGTACGCGCAGCCGTCCGCACACCCCGGGAGTACGCCTCAATATGGCCGTGTCCGCAACACGTCACGACATCCGCAACGTCGCCATCGTCGCCCACGTCGACCACGGCAAGACGACCATCGTCGACGGCATGCTGAAGCAGGCCGGTGCCTTCGCCGCCCATCAGCTCGACTCCGTCGACGACCGCATGATGGACTCGAACGACCTGGAGCGTGAGAAGGGCATCACGATCCTCGCCAAGAACACGGCGGTGAAGTATCACCCCAAGGACGGCGGGGACCCCATCACGATCAACATCATCGACACCCCCGGCCACGCCGACTTCGGCGGCGAGGTCGAGCGCGGCCTGTCGATGGTCGACGGTGTCGTGCTGCTCGTCGACGCCTCCGAGGGCCCGCTGCCGCAGACCCGCTTCGTGCTGCGCAAGGCCCTCCAGCAGCGCCTGCCCGTCATCCTGTGCATCAACAAGACGGACCGCCCCGACTCCCGGATCGACGAGGTCGTCAACGAGACCTACGACCTGTTCCTGGACCTGGACGCGGACGAGGAGCAGATCGAGTTCCCGATCGTCTACGCCTGCGGCCGTGACGGCATCGCGTCGCTGACCAAGCCGGACAACGGCACGGTCCCGGCCGACTCCGACAGCCTGGAGCCGTTCTTCTCCGCCATCCTGGAGCACATCCCGGCCCCGACCTACGACGAGGAAGCCCCGCTCCAGGCCCACGTCACCAACCTCGACGCGGACAACTTCCTCGGCCGTATCGCGCTGCTGCGCGTCGAGCAGGGCGAGCTGCGCAAGGGCCAGACGGTCGCCTGGATCAAGCGCGACGGCTCGATCAGCAACGTCCGCATCAGCGAGCTGATGATGACCGAGGCGCTCACCCGCAAGCCCGCCGAGAAGGCCGGCCCCGGTGACATCTGCGCCGTCGCCGGTATCCCGGACATCATGATCGGCGAGACGCTGGCGGACCCGGAGAACCCGGTCGCGCTGCCGCTGATCACGGTCGACGAGCCGGCCATCTCCATGACCATCGGCACCAACACCTCCCCGCTGGTCGGCCGCGGCGGCACCGGCAAGGGCGCCGACGCGAAGGCGGCCGTCAAGGACCGCAAGGTCACCGCCCGCCAGGTCAAGGACCGCCTGGACCGCGAGCTGATCGGCAACGTGTCGCTGCGCGTCCTGGACACCGAGCGTCCGGACGCCTGGGAGGTGCAGGGCCGCGGTGAGCTGGCGCTCGCCATCCTGGTCGAGCAGATGCGCCGCGAGGGCTACGAGCTGACCGTCGGCAAGCCGCAGGTGGTCACCAAGGACGTCGACGGCAAGACCTTCGAGCCGGTCGAGCGCATGACGATCGACGTGCCCGAGGAGCACATGGGTGCCGTCACCCAGCTCATGGGCGTCCGCAAGGGCCGCATGGACAACATGTCCAACCACGGCTCGGGCTGGGTGCGCATGGAGTTCGTGGTCCCCTCCCGCGGCCTGATCGGCTTCCGCACCGAGTTCCTGACCCAGACCCGCGGCACGGGCATCGGGCACTCCATCCACGAGGGCTTCGAGCCCTGGTTCGGCAACCTGACCACCCGCAACAACGGCTCCCTGGTCGCCGACCGCTCCGGCGCGGTCACCGCGTTCGCGATGACCAACCTCCAGGAGCGCGGCGTGCTCTTCGTGGAGCCGGGCACCGAGGTGTACGAGGGCATGATCGTCGGCGAGAACTCGCGCTCCGACGACATGGACGTCAACATCACCAAGGAGAAGAAGCTCACCAACATGCGGTCGTCCTCGGCCGACACGTTCGAGGCGATCGTCCCGCCGCGCAAGCTCTCCCTGGAGCAGTCCCTGGAGTTCTGCCGCGACGACGAGTGCGTCGAGGTGACCCCGGAGGCGGTGCGCATCCGCAAGGTGAACCTGGACGCCCGTGAGCGCGCCCGCGCGGCCAGCCGCGCCAAGCACGGCTGATCCCACCCCCGCGGACGACGGCCGGCCCGCCCGGGGCCGCCGCCGCCCCGCACCGAACGGCCCGCCCGGCAGCACGCCGGGCGGGCCGTTCGGCGTCAGGGGCCGGCCGCGCCAGGGCCCGTGCGCGTCGCGCCCGTGCGGACAGGGCCGTAGAGGGTTTTCCCTATAACACGGCACCGGCTCGCGCACAGGCACGTACCGGTCGGCGCGCCGTTGTTAGAGTGACCGGAATCTACGGCTTGCCGGGTTCTCGCGCCGGTCTGTCCCGTGCCGCGGAGGCCCCGGCGTACGCCGGGATCACCCCGCCGTCATCGCGCAACTACTTTTCTTTTCCGATCTGTCCGCTATCCGGACGTCCTGAACCGATAGTTGTGTGACAAGTCCGTTTCGCAGGGATCTTTCACCAAACCCTTTGTCCGGATTTTGGAAGAAGTAGGCGGCAGGTGTGATCGAACCGAGACCTAGAAGGTGTGGTTCGGTCTGGTTCGCATGGCAGATAGTTAGGCGCGTAGAGCTCGGATCAACGGGTCACGCGCTGCTGGCGGCGCCGACTCACGAGCCAGGGGGCACCTGACCATTTCAGGCACCGGTAACGGTGATGCGTCATGTGCCCCTCCATGCGGTGAACCAATGGACTCATGAGGAGGAGCCCCATGCGTGGTGCCAAGAGCGCCAAGTGGGTTGCGATAGCCGCCGTTGTGGCGCTGGGTGCGACGGCCTGTGGTGGGGGCAGCGACTCGGGCGACGACAGCTCGCGTGCGGTCAACCCGAGCGGGGTGTACAGCTACCAGAGCAGCGAGCCCCAGCACCCGATCCAGCCCGCCAACGTCATGGAGACCGGCGGCGGCCGCATCACCGACGCCCTCTTCAGCGGCCTGGCCGACTACAACCCGAAGACGGGCAAGCTGGAGAACCTCGTCGCCGAGTCCATCAAGCAGGACGACGCCAGCCACTACACCATCAAGCTGAAGCAGGGCTGGACCTTCCACAACGGTGAGAAGGTCACCTCGCACTCCTTCGTGGACGCCTGGAACTGGGGCGCCAACCCGAAGAACGCGCAGCAGAACGCCTCCTGGTTCTCGGACATCCAGGGCTACACGGATGTCCACCCGGACAAGGGCGACCCGAAGAGCGACAAGATGTCCGGTCTGTCCACCCCGGACGACTACACCATCAAGGTCGCGCTGGCCAACCCGGCCCCGTACTGGACCTACAAGCTGGGCTACAGCGCCTTCTACCCGCTGCCCAAGGCCTTCTACTCGGACCCGAAGAAGTACGGCCAGCAGCCGGTCGGCAACGGCCCGTACCAGTTCGTCGCGTGGAACCACAACAAGGACTTCATGACGAAGACCTACGCGAACTACGCGGGCCCGAAGCCGAAGAACGGCGGCATCGACTTCAAGTTCTACACGACGTCCGAGGCCGCCTACCAGGACGCCGTCTCCAACAACCTGGACGTGCTGGACCAGGTCGCCCCCAGCGACATGGCCAAGTACCACCAGGACCTGGGCAAGCGCGCCGTGGACGCCCCGCAGAACTCGATCCAGACCGTCGCGGTCGCCGAGTACGCGCCGGCCATCAAGAACGTCAAGGACCACGCGAAGTTCATCCAGGGCCTGTCCATGGCCATCGACCGCGACACCATCACCAAGACGGTGCTCGCCGGCTCCCGCACCCCGGCCACCGGCTTCGTGCCGCCGGCCGTCGAGGGCTACAAGGAGAACGCCTGCGGCGATGCGTGCAAGTACGACCCGGCGAAGGCCAAGCAGCTGGTCCAGGAGTCCGGTGGCGCCAACGCCAGCATCTCGATCCTGTACAACGCCGACGGCGGCCACAAGGAATGGGTGACGGCCGTGTGCGCCAACATCACCCAGAACACCGGGGTCAAGTGCGACGGTGACGCGAAGGCCGACTTCAAGACGACCCTCGACGTCCGCACCAAGAAGAAGGTCCAGAGCCTCTACCGCTCCGGCTGGGTGCAGGACTACCCGCTGAACGCCAACTTCCTCAAGGACCTGTACGGCACCACCGCGGCGGGCAACGAGGGCGGCTACTCCAACAAGGAGTTCGACGAGCTGGCGGCCAAGGCCGACAAGGCGGCCACGCTGGACGAGTCGGTGAAGCTGTACCAGGACGCCGAGGCGGCCCTGTACAAGGACATGCCGGCCATCCCGCTCTGGTACTACAAGACGAACGCGGGCTACTCGCAGAACGTCACCAACGTCAGCTACGACACCTTCGGCAAGCCCGTTTTCACGGACGTCGAGGTCTTCAAGAAGTAAAGGCCGCAACGGTCGAATCAACGAGGCGCCCACGCAGGCCGTGGGCGCCCCACCGTTCGCCAACGGCAGCCGCCCCGCACCACCCCCCACAAGGAGAGCGCGGCAGGGGCGGCCGCCCGCAGCGGCTGATAATGGAGGCTCCATGGGGCGCTATGTCGCGCGGCGACTGCTCCAGATGATCCCGGTCTTCATCGGGACCACTCTGCTCATCTTTCTGATGGTGTACTCCCTGCCCGGTGACCCCGTTCGGGCGCTGTGGGGCGACCGGCCTGCCGATCCGCAGGCGATGGCACGCCTGCGGCACGAGTACTGGTTCGACCGACCGGTGCTGGAGCAGTACTGGCACTACATCAGCAACGTATTCAAGGGAGACTTCGGGACGAGCTTCGTCACCGGGCGCAAGGTCCTGGACGTCATTTCCGACGCCTTCCCCGTCACGATCCGGCTCGCTCTGGTCGCCTTCGTCATCGAGGTCGTCGTCGGCCTCGCCCTGGGCCTCCTGTCCGGACTCAACCGCGGCAAGATCGCGGACAAGGTCGTGCTGGTGCTCACGCTCCTGCTGATCTCCATCCCGGTCTTCGTCCTCGGCTACATCTTCCAGACGGTCTTCGGTAGCCAGCTCGGCTGGGTGACGCCGACCGTGCAGGACTCCGACGACATCTCGCAGCTCCTGCTGCCCGGCATCGTCCTCGGCTCGCTGTCCTTCGCGTACGTGGCCCGGCTGAGCCGCACCTCCATCGCGGAGAACCTGCGCGCCGACTACGTGCGCACCGCCGTCGCCAAGGGGCTTCCGCGCCGCCGCGTCATCGGCGTCCACCTGCTGCGCAACTCGCTGATCCCGGTGGTCACCTTCCTCGGCACCGACCTCGGCGCGCTCATGGGCGGCGCCATCGTCACCGAGGGCATCTTCAACGTGCACGGCATCGGCAACGAGCTGTACCGGTCGATCGTCCAGTCGGACAACACGACGGTCGTCGGCATCGTCACCGTGCTGGTGATCGTCTACCTGATCTCCAGCCTCGTCGTCGACCTGCTCTATGCCGCCCTGGACCCGAGGATCCGCTATGTCTGAGGCACTTACGACCGAAACCGCGCTGGAGGAGGAGGTGGCCCACGGGTCGGCCCCGAATCCCGTGCAGGACAAGCCGCGCAGCCTCTGGTCCGACGCCTGGCGCGAGCTGCGCCGCAATCCGTTCTTCGTGATCTCCGCGGTGCTCATCCTGCTGCTGCTGCTGATCGCCGCCGCCCCCGGCCTGTTCACCTCGGTCGACCCCAAGTACGCGGATCTCGCGCACCACTACCTGAGCAAGCCCAAGTACGGCGACGTCGGCCAGGCCGACTGGTTCGGCTACGACGGCCAGGGCCGCAGCGTCTACTCCCGGGTCCTCTACGGGGCCCGCGCCTCGATCATCGTCGGCACCTGCACCACCGTCGGAGTGGCGCTCCTGGGCAGCGTGGTCGGCATGCTCGCCGGCTACTACGGCGGCTGGTTCGACTCGCTGCTGTCCCGGGTCACCGACATGTTCTTCGGCATCCCGCTGCTGCTCGGCTCGATCGTCATCCTGAACGCGTTCACCCACCGCACCGTGTGGTCCGTGGTGGCCGCCCTGGTCTTCCTCGGCTGGACGCAGATCGCCCGCGTCATGCGCGGTTCCGTGATCACGGTCAAGCAGCAGGACTTCGTGCAGGCGGCGAAGGCGCTCGGGGCCGGCACCTCGCGCATCCTGATCCGGCACATCCTGCCGAACGCGGTCGCTCCGGTGATCGTGGTCTCCACGATCGCGCTGGGCGGATACATCGCCACCGAGGCGACCCTGTCCTACCTCGGCATCGGCCTGCCGCCCAGTGCCGTCTCCTGGGGCAACGACATCTCGTCCGGCCAGACGGTCATCCGGACCGCGCCGCACGTGCTGTTCTTCCCCAGCGCCATGCTGAGCCTCACCGTGCTCGCGTTCATCATGCTCGGCGACGCGGTCCGCGACGCCCTCGACCCGAAGCTGCGCTGAGGGAGGCGTACGTGACGATCATCGAAGACACCGAACCGGCGCCCACCCCGCTCGACGGCGGGGAGTACGGAGGGCCGCTGCTCCAGGTACGCGACCTCCACGTCGAGTTCCACACCCGGGACGGCGTGGCCAAGGCGGTCAACGGCGTCAACTACAGCGTGAGCGCGGGCGAGACGCTCGCCGTGCTCGGCGAGTCCGGCTCCGGCAAGTCCGTGACCGCGCAGGCGATCATGGGCATCCTGGACATGCCGCCGGCGAAGATCCCCCAGGGGGAGATCCTCTTCCGCGGCCAGGACATGCTCAAGATGTCCGCCGAGGAGCGCCGGAAGATCCGCGGGCGGAGGATCGCCATGATCTTCCAGGACGCGCTCAGCTCCCTGAACCCGGTGCTCTCCGTGGGCTACCAGCTCGGCGAGATGTTCCGGGTCCACCTCGGCCTGTCCAGGAAAGAGGCCAAGGCCAAGGCGATCGACCTGATGGACCGGGTGAAGATCCCGGCCGCGGCCGCCCGGGTCAACGACTACCCGCACCAGTTCTCCGGCGGTATGCGCCAGCGCATCATGATTGCCATGGCACTGGCGCTGGAGCCGGACCTGATCATCGCCGACGAGCCCACGACGGCTCTCGACGTGACGGTCCAGGCACAGGTCATGGACCTGCTCGCGGACTTGCAGCGCGAGTACAACATGGGCCTGATCCTCATCACCCACGACCTCGGCGTCGTCGCGGACGTCGCCGACAAGATCGCGGTGATGTACGCGGGCCGCATCGTCGAGCAGGCGCCGGTGCACGAGCTGTACAAGCGGCCGGCGCACCCGTACACGCGGGGCCTGCTCGACTCGATCCCGCGCCTGGACCAGAAGGGCCAGGAGCTGTACGCGATCAAGGGCCTGCCGCCCAACCTGCTGCACACCCCGTCCGGTTGTGCCTTCAACCCGCGCTGCCCCAAGGCGCAGGACGTCTGCCGCACCGAGGTCCCGGCCCTGCTGCAGGTCACCGAGCGCGACGGCGGCGAACTGCCCGGCCGCGCCTCGGCGTGCCACTTCTGGAAGGAGACGATCCATGGCTGAGCTGAGCAAGAAGGACGAGCAGCAGGACGCCACGCCGAACGTCTCCGAGGTGGACGTCGTCGACGCCCGCACCGAGGAGGAGGCGGTCAGCGCCATCGAGGCGCCCGTCGAGCGCGGCGAGCCGATCCTCCAGGTGCGCGGCCTGATGAAGCACTTCCCGCTCACCCAGGGCATCCTGTTCAAGAAGCAGGTCGGTGCGGTCAAGGCCGTCGACGGCATCTCCTTCGACCTGTACCAGGGCGAGACCCTGGGCATCGTGGGCGAGTCGGGCTGTGGCAAGTCCACCGTGGCCAAGCTGCTGATGAACCTGGAGCAGGCGACCGCGGGCGAGATCTTCTACAAGGGCCAGGACATCACCAAGCTGTCCGGGCGCGCGCTGAAGGCGGTCCGCCGCAACATCCAGATGGTGTTCCAGGACCCGTACACCTCGCTCAACCCGCGGATGACGGTCGGCGACATCATCGGTGAGCCCTTCGACATCCACCCCGAGGTGGCCCCGAAGGGCGACCGGCGGCGCAAGGTCCAGGAACTGCTGGACGTGGTCGGCCTCAACCCGGAGTACATCAACCGGTATCCGCACCAGTTCTCCGGCGGCCAGCGCCAGCGCATCGGCATCGCCCGCGGCCTCGCGCTCAACCCGGAGGTCATCATCTGCGACGAGCCGGTGTCCGCGCTGGACGTCTCGGTGCAGGCGCAGGTGATCAACCTGATGGAGCGGTTGCAGAACGAGTTCAACCTCTCCTACCTCTTCATCGCGCACGACCTGTCCATCGTCCGGCACATCTCCGACCGGGTCGGCGTGATGTACCTGGGCAAGATGGCCGAGATCGGCACGGACGAGCAGATCTACGAGCACCCGACGCACCCCTACACCCAGGCGCTGCTGTCGGCCGTGCCCGTGCCGGACCCGGAGGCCCGCGAGCGCCGGGAGCGGATCATCCTCACCGGTGACGTGCCCTCCCCGGCCAACCCGCCCTCGGGCTGCCGGTTCCGCACCCGCTGCTGGAAGGCCCAGGACCGGTGCGCCGAGGAGCTGCCGCTGCTCGCGGTCCCCGAGCGTTTCAAGGACGCGGACACCCCGGCGGCCCACGAGTCGGCCTGCCACTTCGCCGAGGAGAAGGACGTCGTCCACGCGGCCTGACGCCCCCTCCCCTCACGGCACACACCGATTCCCGGCACCCGTCAAGGTGCCGGGAATCGGCGTTTCCCGGGGCTGTCTCCCGGGGGCCGCTGCCGGTGATCAGGCGCCGCCACCGGTGAGCCGTGCGTGCCTTATGCCTTTTATGTGGTGATATGAGTGCCAAGCCGCACGCCGTACGGCACCGCACCGCACCGCACCGCACCGCGTCGCACCGCACCCCACCGCGAGGAGGCAGCCCATGCGTTCCGTCCCGCGCGTCACCTGGGCCGCGGGCGCGGTGCTGGCCGCGCTGCCGCTGGCCGCGGCCTGCGGCAGCGGCGCGGGCGCCGCCGGGGCCGGGGTGCTCAGCTCGTCCTGGGGCGATCCGCAGAACCCGCTGGAGCCGGCCAACACCAACGAGGTGCAGGGCGGCAAGGTGCTCGACATGGTCTTCCGCGGCCTCAAGCGGTACGACCCGCGCACCGGCAAGGCCCAGAACATGCTCGCCGAGCGGATCGACACCCCCGACTCCCAGCACTACACCGTCACGGTCAGGCCGGGCTGGACCTTCAGCAACGGCGAACCGGTCACCGCGCACTCCTTCGTCGACGCCTGGAACTACGGGGCGAGCCTGAAGAACAACCAGAAGAACGCGTACTTCTTCGGCTACATCGACGGCTACGACAAGGTGCACCCGGCGAGCGGCCGGCAGCGCGCCGACACCCTCTCCGGCCTGAAGGTCACCGGCCCGCGCACCTTCACCGTCCGGCTCGCCCAGAAGTTCTCCACCTTCCCCGACACCCTGGGCTACGCCGCCTTCGCCCCGCTGCCCCGGACGTTCTTCACCCACCACAAGGCGTGGCTGGACAAGCCCGTCGGCAACGGCCCGTACACCATCGCGTCGTACACCAAGGGCGCGCAGATGTACCTGAAGAAGTGGGACCGCTACCCGGGCCCCGACAAGGCGCGCAACGCCGGGGTCACCCTGATGGTCTACACCGACAACAACACCGCCTACACCGACGTGCTGGCCGGCAACCTCGATCTGGTCGACGACATCCCCGCCAGCCAGCTCAAGAACGTCACCTCCGACCTGGACGGCCGCTACCTCAACTCCCCGGCCGGCATCATCCAGACGCTCGCCTTCCCGTACTACGACAAGGCGTGGAACACCGACGGGGCGCGCAAGGTCCGCACCGGCCTGTCCATGGCCATCGACCGGGCGCAGATCACCAGGACCCTGTTCCGCGGCACCCGCACCCCGGCCACCGACTGGACCTCCCCGGTGCTCGGCGCGGACGGCGGCTACCGGGCGGGCCTGTGCGGCACGGCGTGCTCCTACGACCCGGCGGCGGCCAGGAAGCTCGTCAAGGAGGGCGGCGGGCTGCCCGGCGGCCAGGTGCGGATCACGTACAACGCGGACACCGGCTCGCACAAGCAGTGGGTGGACGCCGTGTGCAACTCCGTCAACAACGCGCTGGGCGACGACCGGGCCTGCGTCGGCAACCCGGTGGGCACCTTCGCCGACTTCCGTGACCAGATCGGCCGGCACAAGATGACGGGTCCCTTCCGGGCGGGCTGGCAGATGGACTACCCGCTCATCCAGAACTTCCTCCAGCCGCTCTACTACACCGGCGCCTCCTCCAACGACGGCACGTGGTCGGACCAGCGGTTCGACAAGCTCGTCGACCGGGCCAACGCCGAGACCGACCGGCGCGCCGCGATCCGCCTCTTCCAGCAGGCCGAAGGAGTCGTCCGCGACACGATGGCCGCCATCCCGCTCTGGTACCAGAACGGCAGCGCGGGCTACTCCGACCGGCTGCGCGACGTGGCGCTCAACCCGTTCAGCGTCCCCGTCTACAACGAGATCAAGGTCGGCTGAGCCGCCGTGGGACGCTATGTCGCCAGGCGCCTGCTCCAGATGGTCCCGGTGTTCGTCGGGGCCACTCTGCTGATCTTCCTGATGGTCAACGTGATGGGCGACCCCGTCGCCGGGCTGTGCGGGGAACGTGCCTGCGACACCGCCACCGCAGCCCAGCTCAAACGCGAGTTCGGCCTCGACAGGCCGCTGTGGCAGCAGTACGCGACCTACATGGGGAACGTGTTCACCGGCGACTTCGGCACCGCGTTCAACGGCCAGCCCGTCACCGAGCTGATGGGCGCGGCCTTCCCCGTGACCATCCGGCTGACCATCGTCGCGATCGTGTTCGAGATCGTCGTCGGTGTCACCCTGGGCGTGCTCACCGGGCTGCGCCGCGGCCGGCCCGTCGACACCGGTGTCCTGCTGCTCACCCTGGTCGTCATCTCGGTCCCCACCTTCGTCACCGGCCTGCTGCTGCAACTGCTGTTCGGCGTCACCTGGGGCTGGATCAGGCCGTCCGTACCGCCCGAGGCGTCCTTCGACGAGCTGATCGTGCCCGGCCTGGTCCTCGCCTCCGTCTCCCTGGCCTACGTCACCCGGCTGACCCGCACCTCGATCGCGGAGAACCGGCGCGCCGACTACGTCCGCACCGCCGTCGCCAAGGGCCTGCCACGCCGCCGCGTGGTCGTCCGGCACCTGCTGCGCAACTCGCTCATCCCGGTGGTCACCTTCATCGGCACCGACATCGGCGCCCTGATGGGCGGCGCCATCGTCACCGAGCGCATCTTCAACATCCACGGCGTCGGCTACCAGCTCTACCAGGGCATCCTGCGGCAGAACACGCAGACCGTCGTCGGTTTCGTCACCGTCCTGGTCCTGGTCTTCCTGGTCGCCAACCTGCTCGTGGACCTGCTGTACGCCGTACTCGACCCGAGGATCCGCTATGCCTGAGCAGCCCGCGCAGCCGCCGCGGCCCGCGCGGCCGTACGAGCCCGAAGGCGCCGTCGCGGGCACCGGCATGGGCGGCGGCATGGACCTGGCGGCGAGCGAGGCGGGCACCCTGGAACGCGGCCCCGGCGAAGGACCACAGGGTCCGCAGGGTTCGCGGAGCCCGCGGGACAAGCCCCGTTCCCTGGGGTCCGACGCCTGGCGCGACCTGCGCCGCAACCCCGTCTTCCTGCTCTCCGCGCTGGTCATCTGCTTCCTGGTGCTGATCGCGGTCTGGCCGTCCCTGATCGCCCCCGGCAACCCGCTCAGCTGCGACCTGGCCCGCGCCCAGGACGGCCCGTCCGCCGGGCATCCCTTCGGCTTCGACGGGCAGGGCTGCGACGTCTACACGCGTACCGTGCACGGCGCCCGGGCCTCCGTGACGGTCGGCGTGTGCGCCACCGTCGGCGTGGCCCTGCTGGGCTCCGTGCTCGGCGCGCTCGGCGGGTTCTTCGGCGGGGCCTGGGACGCGGTGCTGTCCAGGGTCACCGACATCTTCTTCGCGATCCCGGTCGTCCTCGGCGGCCTGGTCCTGCTGTCGGTGGTGACCAGCAACACCGTGTGGCCGGTGGTCGGGTTCATCGTGCTGCTGGGCTGGCCGCAGATCTACCGCATCGCCCGCGGTTCGGTCATCACCGCCAAGCAGTACGACTACGTGCAGGCCGCGCGCGCCCTCGGCGCCTCCGACACCCGCATCCTGCTGCGCCACATCGCGCCCAACGCCGTCGCCCCGGTGATCGTCGTCGCCACCATCGCGCTCGGCACCTACATCGCGCTGGAGGCGACCCTGTCCTATCTCGGCGTCGGGCTGAAACCGCCCAGCGTGTCCTGGGGCATCGACATCTCCGCCGCCTCGCCCTATGTGCGCAACGCCCCGCACGCGCTGCTGTGGCCGGCCGGTGCCCTGGCCGTGACCGTGCTGGCCTTCATCATGCTCGGCGACGCGGTGCGCGACGCCCTGGACCCGAAGCTGAGGTGAGCGAGCGAGTGCTGCTCGAAGTGCGCGACCTGCACGTGGAGTTCCGCACCCGGGACGGGGTGGCCCACGCCGTCAACGGCGTCGACTACGCGGTGGACCGGGGGGAGACGCTCGCCGTGCTCGGGGAGTCCGGCTCCGGCAAGTCCGTCACCGCCCAGGCGGTCATGGGCATCCTGGACACCCCGCCCGGCAGGATCACCGGCGGCCGGGTCCTCTTCCGCGGCCGGGACCTGCTGGCACTCAAGGAGGAGGAGCGGCGGCGGCTGCGCGGCGCCGACCTGGCGATGGTCTTCCAGGACGCGCTGTCCGCCCTGAACCCGGTGCTGACCGTGGGCGCCCAGCTCGCCGAGTTGTTCACCGTGCACCGGGGCATGTCCCGCAAGGAGGCCCGGGCCAGGGCGGTGGAGCTGATGGACCGGGTGCGCATCCCGGCCGCCGCGCAGCGCGTCGGGGACTACCCGCACCAGTTCTCCGGCGGGATGCGCCAGCGCATCATGATCGCGATGGCGCTCGCCCTGGAGCCCGGCCTGATCATCGCGGACGAGCCGACCACGGCCCTGGACGTGACCGTGCAGGCGCAGGTGATGGACCTGCTCGCGGAACTCCAGCGCGAGTACGACATGGGCCTCATCCTCATCACCCACGACCTCGGTGTGGTGGCCGACGTGGCCGACCGGATCGCGGTGATGTACGCGGGCCGGATCGTGGAGCGGGCCCCGGTCCACGACCTCTACAAGGCCCCCGCCCACCCCTACACGCGCGGGCTGCTGGACTCCATCCCGCGCCTGGACCGCAAGGGCCGGGAGCTGTACGCCATCAAGGGCCTGCCGCCCAACCTGATGGACATCCCGCCCGGCTGCGCCTTCCACCCGCGCTGCCCGATGGCCCGCGACGTGTGCCGTGCGCAGGTACCGCCGCTGTACGAGGTGGACGAGGAGCGCGGGTCCGCCTGCCACTTCTGGAGGGAGTGCCTGGATGGCCGGACCGGCTGAGCCCCTTCTCGACGTCACCGGGCTGGTCAAGCACTACCCGCTCACCCGGGGCGTGGTGTTCCGCAAGCAGGTGGGCGCGGTGAAGGCGGTGGACGGCGTCGACTTCTCGCTCGGCCGGGGCGAGACGCTCGGCATCGTCGGGGAGTCCGGCTGCGGCAAGTCCACGGTCGCCAAGCTGCTGTGCCACCTGGAGCGGCCCACCGCCGGTGCGGTCCGCTTCCGCGGCGAGGACGTCACCCGGCTGTCCGGCAGGGCCCTGAAGGCGGTGCGCCGCGACATCCAGCTGGTCTTCCAGGACCCGTACACCTCGCTCAACCCGCGCATGACGGTGGGCGACATCATCGGTGAGCCGTACGAGATCCATCCCGAGGTGGCCCCGAAGGGCGACCGGCGGCGCAAGGTCCAGGAGCTGCTGGACGTGGTCGGTCTCAACCCGGAGTACGTCAACCGGTATCCGCACCAGTTCTCCGGCGGCCAGCGCCAGCGCATCGGCATCGCCCGCGGCCTGGCGCTGCGCCCGCGGGTCATCGTCTGCGACGAGCCGGTCTCGGCGCTGGACGTGTCCGTCCAGGCGCAGGTGATCAACCTGCTGGAGCGGCTCCAGGCGGAGTTCGACCTCTCCTACGTCTTCATCGCGCACGACCTGTCGATCGTGCGGCACATCTGCGACCGGGTGGCGGTGATGTACCTGGGCCGGATCGTGGAGACCGGCACGGACGAGGAGATCTACGAGCACCCGACGCACCCCTACACCCAGGCGCTGCTGTCGGCGGTGCCGGTGCCCGATCCGGAGGCCCGCGAGCGCCGGGAGCGGATCATCCTCACCGGTGACGTGCCCTCCCCGGCGAACGTCCCCTCCGGCTGCCGGTTCCGCACCCGCTGCTTCAAGGCACGGGAGCGCTGCGCGCTGGAGGTGCCGCTGCTGGCGGTGCCCGCCGGGTTGCGTGACACGGGCGGTCCGGCGGCGCACGAGTCGGCCTGCCACTTCGCGGCGGAGCGGCAGGTGGTGGGGCGGGACTGAGGCACGGCACGGGCCGGGCGCGTACGGCGTCCCGGCCCGTGCCGTGCCTACGGGCCGCTCAGGCCAGGCCCAGGGACCGCTTGAGGAAGTCCACCTGGAGCAGCAGCAGGTTCTCGGCGACCTGTTCCTGCGGGGTCATGTGGGTGACCCCGGACAGCGGCAGCACCTCGTGCGGGCGGCCGGCGGCGAGCAGGGCGGAGGAGAGCCGCAGGGCGTGGGCGACCACCACGTTGTCGTCGGCCAGGCCGTGCACGATCATCAGCGGGCGGTGCGGCTCGGCGGGCTCGGTCAGGCCGTCGTCGGTGACCAGTGAACTCTTCGCGTACGACGCCGGGTCCGCGGCCGGGTCGCCGAGGTAGCGCTCGGTGTAGTGGGTGTCGTAGAGCCGCCAGTCGGTGACCGGGGCACCGGCGACGCCCGCGTGGAAGACGTCCGGGCGGCGCAGCACGGCCAGCGCGGACAGGTAGCCGCCGTAGGACCAGCCGCGGATCGCCACCCGGCCGAGGTCGAGCGGATGGGTCTTCGCGAGGTCCTGGAGGGCGTCGATCTGGTCGTCCAGGGTGAGGGTGAAGTCGCGGTGGATCGCCTTCTCCCAGGCGGGGGAGCGGCCCGGGGTGCCGCGGCCGTCCGCGACGACCACCGCGAAGCCCTGGTCGGCGAACCACTGCGAGGTGAGGTGGGCGTTGTGCGCGGCCAGCACGCGCTGTCCGTGCGGGCCGCCGTAGGGATCGAGGAGGACGGGCAGCGGGGCGCCCGTGTCACGGGGGTAGTCCGTAGGCATAAGCACGGCGCACGGAATTCGGCGTGCGCCCCCTTCGGTGAGGGTCACGCGCGGGGTCAGGCCCGGGTCCTCGGCCCGCGAGGCGATCACCGCCGTCTCCGTACCGTCCCGCAGCACGCGCACCCGTGTGTTCGGCCGGTCCAGGGTGGCCGTGACCAGCACGGTCACCTCCCCGGCGCGCACCGCCGTGTGCACGCCGGGCTCCTGGCTCACCCGCTCCCAGCCCAGCTCGTTGACGCGGTAGACGTGCACCTCGCCGGTCTCCGGCTCCGCCGCCTCCTCGCCCGCCGAGGCGGCGACCAGCACATCGTCCCCGGCCACGTCGAGCACCGCCCGGACGTGCAACTGCGGTCCGGTGAGCGGACGTTCCCCCACGGCCAGGACGCGTGCGCCCCCCTCGTCCACGATGCGTACGAGCTGTCCGGAGGGGCTCCAGCAGGGCACACCAGGGAAAAGATCAAGCCAAGTTAGATCTTCGTCGGCGTGCACCATCCGGGTCGCCCCCGAGGCCGGGTCCACCGCCAGGTACACCTGGCTGCGCTGGTCACGGGCCTGCACCAGGAGCAGCGGCGCCCCGGCGGCCGACCAGTGCACCTGTGCCAGGTACGGGTAGCGCTCCCGGTCCCAGGCGACCTCGGTGCGCGTCCCGTCCAAGGTGATCACGAACAGCCGCACCTCGGCGTTGGCGGTGCCCGCCGCCGGGTAGCGGACGTGGGCGGGCTCCCGCTCGGGGTGTGCCGGATCGGAGATCCACCACTGCCCGACCGGCGCCTCGTCCACCCGCGCCACCAGCAGCCGGTCCGACTCCGGCGCCCACCAGAACCCCCGTGACCGGCTCATCTCCTCGGCCGCGATGAACTCCGCCAGGCCGTAGGCGACGGTCTGCGACTCCGGCTCGGCGAGCGCCCGGTCCCCCTCGCCCTCGGCGCCCACCACGCGCAGGGCGCCGCCGGCGACATAGGCGACATGCCGTCCGTCCGGCGAGGGACGCGGGTCGATCACCGGCCCGGGCACCGGAAGTTCACGTGCGGTGCCCGCCCGCAGCTCCGCTGTGAAGAGCCGCCCCGACAGGGCGAAGGAGGCCAACTCCACGGCGGTGTCGGTGGCGTAGCCGACGATTCCGGCGCCGCCCTCACGGCTGCGCTCACGGCGCGCCCGCTCCTCGGGCGACAGGTCCTCCAGGGCGCCGCCGAGGAGGGCGCGCGGGTCCGCGGCCACGTGTTCCCGCCGGTCGGCCGGGTCGAGGACCCACAGCGCGTTGGCCCGGTCCGTACCGGAGCCGGAGCGCAGGAACACCACCCGGGAGGCGTCGGGAGCGACGGTGAAGGCACGGGGCGCGCCGAGCGTGAACCGCTGGGTGCGCGCGTGCCGTCGGGGGAAGGAGACAGGCTCGTTCGTCATGCCTTGACCATATTGGCCATGCGCCCCCTTGTGCGGCCGTGCGCCGACCGATGCGCGCGTGCGGATAGTTATGATCAACCACGCATAGTGGGTAGGAACCCGAAGCCTGTTGTGTGGATTTATCTGCCCCCATAGTCCGACCCCCCGACACCCCCCGCGTCCTGGGATCAATTGGAGGTGAGCCGCCGTGGCACTCTCGATTTCGGCGGTGGTGCTGCTGGCGATCATCGTGTTCCTGATGATCAAGAAATCAGGACTGAAGGGCGGTCACGCGGTCGTCTGCATCCTGCTCGGCTTCTACCTGGCCTCCTCCACGATCGCCCCCACCATCAGTCAACTGACCACGAACATCGCGGGGATGATCGGCAGCCTCAAGTTCTAGGGTGAGGCTCGCCGTGCGACGGGGCGAGCCTCACGGGGTCACGCCTGGGCGGCGTGCGAGACGAAGCCGCTCCAGGCGGAGGGCGCGAACGCCAGCCGGGGTCCCTGGAGGTGCTTCGAGTCACGGACGTGGATGGTGCTGGGTTCGGTGGCGATCTCTACGCAGGAGTCGCCCTCGGAGCCGTCGCTGTAGCTGCTCTTGAACCAGTTCAGGGCCACTTCCACGCAGGAGTCACCCTCGCTGCTGCTGCTGTAGCTGCTCTTGTACCACGCCAGGTCTGAGGCGCCGTTGGGTGAGGTGTTGCGCGTCATGTTTCCTCCAGCAGCTTCTTGATGACGACAGTCGACTCACGGGGCGTGAGGGCCTGCGTCCGGATGATTCCATACCGGAGTTCCAGAATACGGAGCTGCCGGAGGTCGGAGACCGGGCGGCCGTTGACCACCACAGGGGAGCGTCCGATGGCTGAGCCGTCCTGGAACTTGAGCACTTCGATCCCCCCGTCCATTCCGGCGTGACCTTCGAGTTCCAGCGGCAGTACCTGGAGTTCGACGTTGGGCAACTGCCCCAACTCAAGCAAGTGCTCAAGCTGGCTCCGCCGAACCGCCTCGCCCCCCAGCGGGCGACGAAGCGTCCACTCCTCCAGCACGAAGCTGAGTTCAGGTGCAGGGTCCCGCTCGAAGATCGCCCCGCGAGCCACGCGTGCTGCGATGAACCGCTCCACCTCTTCCAGCGCGTACGCGGGCCGCCGCATCGACAGGAGAGCGCGCGCGTACTCAGGGGTCTGCAACAAGCCTGGAATTTGCAGCGGATTGAAGAGCTGAAGCTCAACTGCCCGCCCTTCCACCTGCGCCAGATCCCGTACCTTCTTCGGGTACCGGACCTTCTTCACATCCTCCTTCATCGCCGCGATGAGCCCACCGGCCCGGAGGATCCGCTCCGAGCTGTCCAGGTAGTCCGGGCGGGGAATCCGCTTCCCCGACTCCACCTTGTAGACCATGTCCTCGCCGTAGCCGACCGCCTTGGCGAACTCCACGACCCGCATGCCCGCCGCCTCGCGCCGCAGCCGCAACTGCCTGCCCACCGTGGTGATGACGGCCAGTGCCCAGTCGTCGTCCGGATCGACCTCCCAGCCTGGCTCGTCCGTCTCCTCGGTCTCGGCCCTGGGCCGTACCGCCTCGCCGTCCACCGACATGTCGCGCCCCTCCGTTGTGCCGTGGGCGAGGGCTCTGTCTACAGTCCGGACAGCACCGGACAACGCATGGACAGTGACCCTACGCACCTGCGTGATTACTCTTCACGGTAGAGCTATCCGGCCACGCTGAGTGACGTGAATCAGAAAATCACCGAGGGCTCAGCCCCAACTCGCCCCGCCGTCCGCCACTTCAGCATCCTGCTGTCGTCCACCCCGCGAGGGGCCCGTCTCGCCCGGCTGTTCACCGTGGACCAGCTCCGCGACTGGGGTGTGCCGTCCGAGACGGCGAGCCATGTCGTGGCCGAGCTGGCGGCCAACGCGGCCACCCACGGCCGCCTTCCCGGCCGCAGCTTCCGTCTCACGTTCTACGTGGTCGGCGGCACACTGCGGATCGAGGTCAGTGACACGAGGGGCGACCGGCTGCCCGAGCCGGGGGAGCCGGACGCCCTGGCCGAGTCGGGGCGGGGCCTGTTGCTGGTCGAGGCCCTGGCGGACCGCTGGGGAGTGACGCCTGAGCGCTTCCCGCGCAAGACGGTCTGGGCCGAACTGAGCGTGTCGCCACCGGAACCCGGCCCGCCGTGCTCCGGTGGCGACCGCGCCTGAAAGGCAAAGGACTTCGGGGAAAGCACCCCACCAAGCCCCACCCCTCCCGCCCGTGGCCCGCGCTCACTCGGGCGGGTGAACATCCGCCGCAGGGCTGGCTTTCGGAGCCCTCGGCGGCTCTACGCTCGGCGCGACACCACCGCAGACATGAGACGGCCCCCGCCGGGACGGGCAATCCCAGTGCGAGGGCCTGACCACCGAGGAAGGCCAACTTCCCGATGGGTATCCAGAACCCTAGCGTGCCCCCGCACGCCCAGTCCCGCACTGCGGGCAACAAGCACCCGAACCGGGCGGCCCACCGCACCGGCGGGCTCACCCACGACAACACCCGCCACACCACCCGCTTCACGGTGGTCGGCAACCACCTGGCGCAGCACCGCGAGCTGTCGCTGCTGGCGATCGGCCTCGGAGTGCACCTCCAGTCGCTCCCCGGGGGCGCCCGCGTGGACATCAAGTCCCTGGCCGCCCGATTCCCGGAGGGGGCGACCCGGATCGCGGCCGCGCTGCGCGAGCTGGAGGCGCACGGCTACCTGCGCAGGAAGCGCGAACGCGTCCCCGGCGGCCGTATCGTCACCCGCACGGTCTCCTGCAACCAGCCGACCACCGAACCGGCCCGGCCCCCGAGCGGACACCGCACGCACGAGCCACGCGAGAAGCGCGCCCAGGGCAAGCCGCCGCTCCCGGCCGTACCGCGCGCCGCGCACCCCGCCCCGGCGCTCCTCCAGGCCGCCGCCGACCTCCTCGCGGACCTCCGCCGCCACGACTCGCGGCTGCTGCTCTCCGCCCCCGAGACGGCCCACCTCACCCCGGGGGTGGCGGCCTGGCTGGAGCGCGAGGTGCGCCCGGCGGACGTACGCCGGGCGTTGACGGCCGGCCTGCCGCCCGAGGACCTGCGCCGCCCGGCGGCCCTGCTGGCACACCGCCTCACCGACCGCCTGCCGCCCCCGCCCCCGTTCCGCGCCCCGGCCGCCGCCCCGCCACCCGTACGGCACCCCCTTCAGAACTGCGACGGCTGCGAACGCGCCTTCCGCGCCCCGGGCCCCGGCCGCTGCCGCGCCTGCCTCGCCGGGGAAACCGGTTCCGGGCCGTCGCTGCCCGCCTCGTAGGCTGGGGGCATGACGGAACTGCCCCCCTCCGGCTCCCGGCGGCTGCTGCTGGTGCACGCGCACCCCGACGACGAGTCGATCAACAACGGCGCCACCATGGCCCGGTACGCGGCCGAGGGCGCCCGGGTGACACTGGTCACCTGCACGCTGGGGGAGCGCGGCGAGGTCATCCCGCCCGGACTGGCGCACCTGAGCGGCGCCGCGCTCGGCGCCCACCGGCACGAGGAGCTGGCCGCCGCCATGGCCGCCCTGGGGGTCACCGACTTCCGGCTGCTCGGCGGCGCCGGACGGTACGGCGACTCCGGGATGATGGGGCTCGCCGACAACGACGACCCCGACTGCCTGTGGCAGGCCGACCTCGACGAAGCCGCCGAGCAGTTGGTCGCGGTGGTCCGCGAGGTGCGCCCGCAGGTCCTCGTCACCTACGACGACAACGGCGGCTACGGCCACCCGGACCACATCCAGGCCCACCGCGTCGCCCTGCGCGCCGCCGCCCTCGCCGCCGACCCCGCCGTACGGCCGGACCTGGGGGCGCCCTGGGAGATCGCCAAGATCTACTGGACCCGCACCCCCCGCTCCGTCGCCGAGGCCGCCTTCGCCCGCCTGCGCGACGCCCTCCCCGGCCTGCCCTTCGACACCCTGGCCGACCTCGGTGACCTCCCCGGAGTCGTCGCCGACGAGCGGATCACCACCGAGATCGACGGCACCGCCCACGCCGGGGCCAAGGCCGCCGCGATGCGCGCCCACGCCACCCAGATCGAGGTGGCCGAGCCCGCTTTCGCCCTCTCCAACCGGCTTGCCCAGCCCCTGTTCACCACCGAGTACTACGAACTGGTACGCGGGCGGGGAGACGGGGAAGACGTCCGGGGCACGGAAGTCCGGGACATGGAAGTCCAGGGCACGGAAGTCCAGGACAGGGAGAACGACCTGTTCGCCGGTATCGAGGAGGCGTCATGACCGCGTCGTCCGGGCGGGGCCGGGCCCAGGGGTCGCCCGCGCGCGGCCCCGCGCAGGGTTCCGCGCTCGCGCAGCCGCTGCGCCTGCCGTCCGCCGGGCGGGCCGCCGCCTGCCTGGGGCTGTTCGCGCTGGGACTGGTCGTCGGCGCCGCCGGGGCGCTGCTCCAGGGCGCCTGGTTCCCCGGCGGACTGCTGCTCGCCCTGGCGGGCGCCGCCGGGCTCTTCCTGGGCGGGGCGTACGCGCTGCGCGGCCGGGGCGGGGCCGTGGCGGGCGCGGCCGGCTGGCTGGTCGCCGTCATGCTGCTCACCGCCAGCCGCCCCGAAGGGGACTTCCTCTTCGCGGCCGGGGGCGGTTCGTACGTCTTCCTGCTCGGCGGCATGGCCGTCGCTGTGATCTGTGCCACCTGGGGCGGCGGACGGCAACGGGACGACCGTGACGTACGGCTGGGCGAATGACGTACCGCTTCTTCCCCAAGTCCCCGTGCGGGTCCGGTGAGGGTTATCCCGGCGGTCCCGGGAAAACGGCCGGAAGTGGCCAGTATGGTGGTGCGCGCCGCCGAGCCTCGTCCAAGCACTCGATCTCGCTCGCGCAGGGGGGACTCCCCGGGCGCGGAGAGGTCGTAACGGGCGGCGGAGCCAACCGGGAGAACCTGCCTTGACTCGTGACACTGACACTCCGTCCTCCGGGCCCCACGGGCGCGGAGGAGCCGCCTACCCCTCGGGGACCCCGCCGTACGGCACGCCGGTCTCCGACGACGGCGCGGACGCGGGCCGTCCGGCCGCGCGGCCGGAGGACCGCAAGACGGAGACCACGCTGACGACCCGGGTCCGGATCAACATCCCCGGGTCCCGGCCGATCCCGCCGGTGGTCGTGCGCAAGCCCGTCCCCGAGGGGGAGACCGAGGCGTCCGGCGGTGCGGGGTCCCAGGGGCGCGACTCGGCGGGCCGGCCCGAGGGCACCGGGCGGACCGACGCGACCGGCGGCGGCGTACCCGGTGACACGCGGTCGCCGGGCGGTGCCGCAGCCGCTTCCGCTTCCGCGTCCGCACCCGCGCCCGGCGGCGCGGCGCAGACACCCGGGGGCGAACCGGCCGCGTCGGGCGAGGACAAGCCGACCAGCGACTGGTTCGCACCCCGCAAGTCCGCCCCGGGCAAGGGCGGTCAGCCGGGCGGCGGCACCAACGGCGCTGGACTGCCCGGCGGTTCGGGCACCCCGGCGAACGGGACCGGCAGCGGTGCCGGGGCCGGGTCCGGCGCGGCGCCGGCCGGTGGGCGTCCCGGTGGCGTGGTCGGCTCGATGAGCGTGCCCCCGGCCACCTCCCGCAACGGCTCCGGCAACGGCACCGGGCTCCCCGGCGCCACCGGCGGCCCGGTCGCGCCCGGTCACGGCGGCGGCACCGGCTCCTTCGACGTGACCGAGGCGCTGGCGGCGGGCCCGCTGTCCGGCGGCTCCCGCCCGGGCGGCGGCGAGCCGCGCCGGGACGACCTGCCGTACTTCGCCGAGGGCGGCCAGAACGGCCCCGAGGGCCACGGCGGCTACGGCGACCAGGGCGGCCCCGGCGGGTTCGACGGCGCCGGCCTGCCCGGCGGCCCGGCCGGCTCGCCCGGCCCGGCGGGACCGACCGGCGGCCCGGTGACCGGCGACGCGGCGCTCTTCCCGCCCACCACGGGCGGCCCCGCCGAGGCCCGGCGCGGCGTACCGGGTGCCCCGGCCGGGCACCCCGGGACCCCCGGGACCCCCGCGCCTTCCGGGCACACCGCCCGTCCGGGCGGTGGCCTGAGCGACGACACCGCGATCCTCACCCCGCAGAAACTTGCCCCCGAGCTGGGCGGCCCGGGCTCCGCCCACCGGCCGGACAACGTCTCCGGACACACCGTCACCAGCGGCATGCCCGTCCTGCCCACGGGCGCGGGCGACGCCGACTCGCCCTTCCGCACGAGCCCCGGCGGCAGCGGGCCGCAGTCGCCCACGCCCCCCAAGCTGCCCGACCCGGCACCGCAGAGCGCGGGCGCGCCCGCGAAGTCCGCGAAGTCCGCCAAGGCGCCCAAGAAGAAGGGCCGCAGCAAGATCGCGCTGCTCGGCGGCCTGGTGGTCGTCGCCGCCGGGCTCGCCTACGGCGCCGGACTGCTGATGAACCACTCCGACGTGCCCAAGGGCACCACCGTGCTCGGTGTCGACATCGGCGGCGGCAGCCGCGACGACGCGGTCAAGAAGCTCGACGACGCCTTCGGCAAGCAGGTGAACAAGCCGCTGAAGCTGTCCGTCGACGGCTCGACCGTCGCCCTCAAGCCCGAGCAGGCCGGACTCCAGCTCGACACCCAGGCCACGGCCAGCGCGGCGGCGCAGAGCGACTACAACCCGGTCTCGGTGATCGGCTCGCTGTTCGGCAACCACCGCGTGGTCCAGCCGCAGATGCCGGTGGACGAGGAGAAGCTCCAGGCGGCCCTGCAGAACGCGGCGGGCGGCGCCGGGGCGGCGACCGACGGCACCATCAAGTTCGAGCCGGGCAAGGCGGTCGCCGTGTACGGCAAGGCGGGCAAGGGCATCGACGCCGCCCGTTCCACGGAGGCGGTCGAGCAGGCGTACCGCACCCAGGTGGAGACGGGGACGAGCAGGCCGGTCCAGGTGCCCACCACCACCCGCCGGCCGACGGTCTCCGACGCCGAGGTCGACCGGATGATGAAGAAGTTCGCCGAGCCCGCCATGTCAGGGTTCGTCACGGTCCGGGTGGACGCCGCCCATTCCGTACGGTTCGGCCCGCAGAAGTCGCTGTGGAAGTTCCTCGGCGTCAAGGCCGTGGACGGCAAGCTGGTCGAGTACTACGACCAGGCCGCGCTCAAGCAGCTGTACGGCGGCGCCTTCGACAAGGTCCTCATCACCCGGGGCACCGGCCAGAAGACGCCCGTCACCGTCGAGGACGTGATCGGCGCCCTGCGCCCGGCCCTGATGAGCAGGACCGACCGGGTGGGCGTCATCGACACCGACCCGAGCTAGCGCATACGGGAGAAGGGGCCCCGGCGGCGGACGTGTCCGCGGCCGGGGCCCCTCGCCGTGCTGTCACCCCGCCCGCATGACATCTGTCATCCGCTGGTCAGGACCGCCGACACTGCCGCCGCCCACCGCTCAGCGGCCACCATGGGGGCATGACGACGACAGCGGAGACCAGCACCGCGACCGCGGTGGTGGCGTTCGAACAGGTGACCAAGAGCTACGGGAACGTACGGGCCGTGGACGGCCTGACCCTCACCCTGCACCCCGGGGAGACCGTGGCCCTGCTCGGCCCGAACGGCGCGGGCAAGTCGACCACCCTCGATCTGCTGCTCGGCCTCAAGAACCCGGACAGCGGCACGGTCCGCGTCTTCGGCACCGGCCCGCGCGAGGCGATCACCGCCGGGCACGTGGGCGCCATGCTCCAGAGCGGCGGCCTGATGGAGGAGGTCACCGTCGCCGAACTGGTGCGGCTCGCCTGCGACCTGCACCCCCGCCGCTACAAGGCCGACGAGGTGCTGGCCCGGGCCGGTATCACGCAGATCGCCGACCGCAAGGTCAACAAGCTCTCCGGCGGCCAGGCCCAGCGGGTCCGCTTCGCCCTGGCCACCGCGGGCGACAGCGACCTCATCGTCCTGGACGAGCCGACCACCGGCATGGACGTCTCCGCCCGGCAGGCGTTCTGGGCCACCATGCGCGAGCAGGCCGACCAGGGCCGCACCGTGCTGTTCGCCACCCACTACCTGGAGGAGGCCGACGCCATCGCCGACCGCGTCCTGGTGCTGCACCGGGGCCGGCTGCTGGCCGACGGCACCGCCGCCGAGATCAAGGCGAAGGCCGGGGCACGGCGGGTCGCCTTCGACCTGGACGGCACGATCGACGCGGCCGCGCTGCGCGACCTGCCCTTCCTGACCTCCCTCGACGTGAGCGGCCAGACCGTCCGCATCCAGTCCACCGACGCCGACGCGACCGTGCACGCGCTGTACGGGCTCGGTGTCTACCCCCGCAACCTCGAAGTCGCCGGGCTCGGCCTTGAGCAGGCGTTCGTGGCCATCACCGAGGCCGAGGAGGCCAAGCAGTCGTGAACAGCCTGATCAAGCTGGAAATCGCGCGCGCCCTGCGCAACCGCAAGTTCCTGTTCTTCTCCGTGCTCTACCCGGCGATCCTCTTCCTGATCTTCTCCAGCAGCGCCGGCTCCGGCGACAAGGTCGGCGGCACCGGCCTGACCGTGGCCACCTACCTGATGGTCTCCATGGCCTCCTTCGGCGCCCTGACCGCCGTGCTCATGGGCAACAGCGAGCGCATCGCCAAGGAACGCGAGAGCGGCTGGGTACGGCAGCTACGGCTGACCAGCCTGCCCGGACGCGGCTACGTCCTCGCCAAGACGGCCAGCGCCGCCGTGGTCAGCCTGCCGTCCATCCTGGTCGTCTTCGTGGTCGCCGGCGCCGTCAAGGACGTCCGCCTCGACGCCTGGCAGTGGCTCGCCCTGACCGGGGTGATCTGGGCGGGCAGCCTGGTCTTCGCCGCGCTCGGTGTCGCCATCGGCTACCTCGCCAGCGGCGACGCGGTCCGCCCGATCACGATGATCGTCTACTTCGCGCTGTCGCTGCTCGGCGGGCTGTGGATGCCGGCCACCACGTTCCCGCAGTGGCTCCAGAACATCGCCAAGTGGCTGCCCACCCACGCGTACGCTGCTCTCGGCCAGGCCATCGAACAGAGCCAGGCCCCGCATCTGAGGGACGTCGCCGTACTCGTCTTCTTCTTCGCCCTGTTCGCGGGCGGTGCGGCCTGGCTGTACCGGAAGGACACGCTGAAGGCGTGAGTGCCATGACGGAAGACCCGCGGCCCGGCGAAGGCCGGGCCGAACGGCTGATGCGCATGGGGCAACCGCCCCGCGACCTCGGCGAGGCGCTGCGCAAGCTGGTGTGGATCGTGCCCTGGCTGATCTTCCTCGGCGCCCCGGTCGGCGACCTCGCCTCCGGGGCCCACCCGCCCGCCGCCACCGCGGCCGGCTGGAGCGGCCTGGCCGTCTTCACCGGCGTGTACCTGACACTGGTCTTCCGGAACATGGGCAAGCCGTTCGCCGCGCGGGCCGTCATCGGCCTCGTCATGGTGCTCGGCGCGCTCGCCCTCGCCCTCAGCCTGACCCTCGGCGCCCAGTGGCTCGGCCTGTTCGTGTACGTCTCCGCCGCCTGCGGCGTCACCCTGCCGCTGCGGGCCGCCTACACGACGATCCCGCTGACCACCGTGGTGATGGCGGTCGTCGCGCACCGCGACGGCGAGGACGACGTGTGGACCTTCGTGCTGCTGGTGCTGTTCACCGGCTTCGCGATGACCGGCGTACGCCAGCTCATGCGCACCACGGTCGAGCTGCGCCAGGCCCGCGCCACCGTCGCCCAGCTCGCCGCCAACGAGGAGCGGCTGCGCCTCGCCCGCGACCTGCACGACCTGCTCGGCCACTCGCTGTCCCTGATCACGCTGAAGAGCGAGCTGGCCGGCCGGATGCTGCCCGGCCACCCCGACAAGGCGGCCCAGCAGGTCGCCGACATCGAGCAGGTCAGCCGCCAGGCGCTGGTGGACGTCCGCGAGGCCGTCACCGGCTACCGCCGCCCCCGGCTGGCGGCCGAGCTGGCCGGCGCCCAGGTCGCGCTGACCGCGGCCGGGGTCAGCGCCGAACTGCCCGCCGAACCCCCGCTGGCCGGCGTCCCCGAGGAGAGCGAGGCCGCCCTCGCCTGGGCGATGCGCGAGGCCGTCACCAACGTCGTACGGCACAGCGGGGCCCGGCGCTGCGTGGTGGAGGTCGTACGCCGCCAGACCCTGGACGGTCCGGTGCTCGAACTGTCCGTGGAGGACGACGGCCCGGGCGGCCCGGGCGGCTCCGGCGGCGGGTTCGGCAACGGACTGACCGGCCTGACCGAACGCCTCCAGCAGAGCGGCGGCACCCTGGAGGCGGGCCGCCGCAAGCGCGGCTTCCGGCTGGTCGCCCGAGTGCCGGCCGCACAGGGGGCGGACGTAGACTCCCGGGCATGAGCAGCACGATCAGGGTCCTCCTCGCCGAGGACCAGTCGATGGTCCGCGAGGCACTGGCCGCCCTGCTCGGCCTGGAGGACGACATCGAGGTCGTGGCGCAGGTGGCGCGGGGGGACGAGGTCGTGGCCGCCGCGCACGCCCACGGCATCGATGTGGCGCTGCTCGACATCGAGATGCCCGGCTGCACCGGCATCGAGGCCGCCGCCCGGCTGCACCGGGAGCTGCCCGCGGTCAGACTGGTCGTGCTCACCACCTTCGGCCGCCCCGGCTATCTGCGCAGCGCGATGGAGGCGGGCGCCGACGCGTTCCTGGTGAAGGACGCCCCCGCCGCGCAACTGGCCGCCGCCGTGCGCAAGGTGCTGGCCGGTGAGCGGGTCATCGACCCCACGCTCGCCGCGGCGGCCCTGGCCGAGGGCGCCAACCCGCTCACCGACCGCGAACGCGAGATACTGCGCGCCGCCGCCGACGGCTCCACCAACGCGGAACTGGCCGCCACCCTCCACCTCTCCCAGGGCACAGTCCGCAACTACCTCTCCACCGCCATCCAGAAACTCGCCGTCCGCAACCGCACGGAGGCGGTACGGATCGCCCGGGAGAAGGGGTGGCTTTAGGGGGCGGGCGGCCTCTTCGGGCGCTGTTGGGGCTGTTGGGGGCTGGGTCTGCCGGGGTGCAGGGGGCTGTTGGGGGCTGGGTCTGCCGGGGTGCGAGGGGCTGTTGAGGTGCCGGGGCGGCGCCTGCGGACGCCCGTTCAACCCCAGCGGTCCGGCGCGGTTCCGGCGGCCCCAGCGGGTCCGGCTGCCCCAGACGCCCCGACGGTCACAGGGAATGGACCCGGCTGCCCAGCACAGCAGCCTGCTGGGGCCGCATGGTCCGCGCCGGGCCGCCGGGGCTGCCGGGGCTGCCGGGCCCCGCTCCGAGCGCCTCTGGGACTGGGCTGCTGCGGGCGCCGCCTGGGCCTGTCAGGGGCCACTGGGGCGTGTGGGGCTGCCGGGACCGTTGGGGCAGCGGTGACGGCCGGTGAAGTCAGGGTCGGTGGGGTCTGTGGGGTCTGTGGGGTCGGTGGGGGCGGTGTCGGTGGGGTCAGTTGAGCATGGCCCGTGCTGCCAGGGCCTGTCCCCGTACCTGCTCCGCGGCCGGTTCGTCCACCGCCGCGACCAGATCGGCGTACGCCTCCAGCTCCAGCGCCCCGCCCACGAAGTCGCCCCGCTGCACCAGAAGCTGCGCCCGCTCGTAGCGCAGCCGCGCCGGATGCGAGGGCAGCAGCAGCGACAGCTCGACCGCCCACAGCGCCACGTCCGACCGCTCGGGGCGGGCCGCGGCCCACGCCCGGACGTTGTTCAGGATGCGCAGCACCACGTCCAGCGGCGCCGCCGGGGACATCATCGACGGCCGCAGCGGCGCCCCCGTCGACCCCGCGACCAGCAACTCGGCGTCCGCCCCGGTCAGCACCCGGCCACCGTCGAACGGATCGGCGAGCACCTGCTCCTCGGCGGTGCCGAAGCCGACCACGAAATGCCCGGGCAGCGCGACCCCGTACACCGGCGCCCCGGCGCGCCGCGCGACCTCGATCCACACCACGGACAGCAGGATCGGCAGCCCGCGCCGCCGCCGCAGCACCGCGTGCAGCAGCGAGGAGTCCAGCCGCTGGTAGTCCGTGTCCGAGCCGCGGAACCCGTACCGCTCGCCGAGCAGCGCGCTCACCGCCCGCGCCCACGCGAGCGGCCCGCCCGGCCGGTACGGGAGCTGCCCCGCCAGCCGGTCCAGCTCGGTCTGCGCGGTGTCGAGCCCCGTCTCGTCCAGCGTCCCGTCACCCACCGCGCCGATGAGCAGGCACAGTGCGGACAGATCGGGCCGCTCGGAGCGCGCCTCCTCGGCGAACCGCCGACGCAACTCGGCGGCCCGCTCGGCCGGCGGAGGACAAGGATGACGCATGGCAGACCCGTACCCCCTCACCACGCCCCCCACGACCGCCCGGAGCCACCGGCATCGGCCTCGGCGCTCGATCCGGCGCCGGGCTTCGCACCCCGCCCCGCGCCGGACTCGACACCCGGCCCGACGCTCGGCTCGGCCTCGGGCCGCGCCTCGGGCCGCGCCTCGGGCCGCGCCTGCGGCTTCGCCCTCGCCTCGACACCCGCCTCGACACCCGGCTCGGTGCCGGGCCGCGCGACCGGCTGCGCGCTACGCCCCGCATCCGGCCCTGTGCCGAACTCCGTATCCGGCCCTGTGCCGGACC